>NZ_PIZM01000003.1 GCF_002835465.1 Psychromonas sp. psych-6C06
TTCCGATTTACAATGTTATTCTGAATTAACTACGATTGAACAAGTTCAATACGTCTCGTTAATCATCAAAAAGATAAATCTTTTCGACCTATTAATGAATTAATTCGTGTGTCACTGATATTGATTTTTTGTCCCGAAGGACTATTTTGAAATCTACTATCAATGCTCACACAGATTGTTTGATTAAATTGTTAAAGAGCGTGCTTACCGGCTAGGCCGTATCAGCGAGGTGCGTATAATACGCTACCTTTGAAGCTTGTCAATCGTTTATTTTAAATTACTTTAAACGTTTTAGTTGACTCAAAATCGCTTACCTTAAAGTAAGGAGTTTGTTGCTTCGGACTTGGTTGGTAACTTGCGTTGCCGTCCGTGTCTGTGGGGTCGCATTATAGGGATTGAGGAAGCCTTGGCAAGCGTTAATTTATAATAAACTGCGAGTTTATTAAAACCTTGATAAATACGTTCAATTAACAAGCAGTTATTACAATTTAATGATTAAAGTGGTTATTCGCACCACCTTTTACTGACCTGGTGTTCTATTTTAAGATGATCTAATAGCCGTGCGACCATAAATGCTTGTAAATCTTCAATAGACTGAGGTTGATGATAAAAACCAGGCGCTAAGGGCATAATTGTTACACCTAACTCAGACAAGGTAAGCATATTGCGTAAATGTAATGTTGAAAATGGTGTTTCACGTGGCGTTATAATTAATTGTCCCTGCTCTTTTAAAATAACATCAGCAGCGCGTTCGATTAAATTATTGGATAGTCCCTGTGCAATAGAAGCAAAAGTACCGCAACTACATGGACAGATAACCATCTTTTTAGGTGCAGAAGATCCTGACGCGACAGCAGAAAACCAATCTTTACTGCTTAAGGCAATAATTTGATCCTTCTGTGCATTGAAACGATTCTCTAAGAATGGGTTAAGGTGTTTAATATCATCTGGCCAATCTTCGCCCACTTCTGTTTTTAATACTATTTTTGCAGCATCCGACAAAAGTAGATACACCTGACGGTTACTATCTACCAACGCTTGTAATAGATGTAAGAAATAACCACTCCCTGATGCACCTGTTACACCTAAGGTTATCTTTTCGCTAAACATATTTTTTCCTATAATTTATCTAGGAGCTTTTGATGTATTCCAGCAAAACCTCCATTACTCATAATAAGTATATGATCATTGGCTTTCGCTTCATTAACTAGCTTATTGCACAGCTCATCAATTTCATTGGAAATATCCACTGTCTTGCCTTGTTCATCAAACATCTCTTGCATCGACCAGTTAATATCTGCGCTTTCAAAACAATACACTTTATCAGCTTCGTTAAGCGCATTAACTATCGCTTCTTTATGAATTCCTAGTTTCATTGTATTTGAGCGAGGCTCTAGTACAGCGATGATACGCTCATTGCCAACTTTTGCGCGAAGCCCTGCAAGGGTTGTTTTAATTGCGGTCGGATGATGCGCAAAATCATCATAAACAGTTATATTATTAATTTTACCCTTTACTTCCATACGACGTTTTATGCTTTTAAACTCAGCAAGCGCTTGAATGGCAATCTCAGGTGTCACACCAACATGACGTGCTGCTGCAATTGCACCTAACGCATTTGCGACATTATGGTCTCCCATTAAAGACCAGTTTACCTGCCCTTGCCTTTCGCCATTCAAAAACACTTCAAACTGTGTGCCATCTTGTTTTACTTTTTCGGTTGACCAGTTACCATCGATATTACTATCAAGATACTCAACTTCACTCCAGCAGCCCATATGCTTAACAGACATAAGGGCTTGATCATGATTTGGTAGAATAATTCGACCACTACTAGGTACAGTACGAAGTAAATGGTGGAATTGTTTTTTAATTGCGCTTAAATTTTCAAAAATATCTGCATGATCAAATTCAAGATTGTTTAACACTAAGGTTCTCGGGTGATAATGTACAAATTTAGATCGCTTATCAAAGAAGGCACTGTCATATTCATCAGCCTCAATAACAAAAAAAGGTGTTTCGCCTAAACGTGCTGATAAACCAAAATTCTCAGGTACTCCGCCAATAAGAAAGCCTGGAGCCATGTTTGCGTGCTCTAAGATCCAAGCAAGCATACTAGATGTAGATGTTTTCCCGTGCGTTCCGGCTACAGCTAAAACCCACTTATCTTTTAATACATGCTCTAACAGCCACTGTGGCCCAGAAATATATGGAAGTTGTTTATCAAGTACGGCTTCAACACAGGCATTTCCTCGGCTCATCGCATTGCCTATTACAACAAGATCAGGATTACTGTCTAGCTGGCTCGGATCAAAACCTTGAATTAATTCTATTCCCTGCCGTTCGAGCTGAGTGCTCATGGGTGGATAAACATTTTTATCTGATCCAGTGACTTTATAACCTAACGATTTTGCGAGTATGGCGACACCCCCCATAAAGGTGCCACAGATACCAAGAATATGAATATGCATATAAACCTCAAACAGAAATCTCAAACGATAACTGAGGGTAACTGAAAGCTAAACAATAAAAAAGGGCGAACACCTTACGATGTTCGCCCTTTTAAAAATTTATTTGCTGACTGATTAAGCTTCAAACGCTTCTTGTAAGAATGGGATGATTTGCTTCTTACGACTTACCACACCAGGTAATTCAATAGCATGGTCGAGAGCAACACTGTTTAATGCTTTAGCGACTTTATCGGCATCTTTAGAGATAATTAATGCCGTTGTATCTAACTTATTAATATCAGTTAACAGCACGATAGTTGAATGGTAGCCTTTGTCTGCTTGCAACTGGCCCATCTCTACTAACATTTCATCTTTTTTGCTGAATGCCGTTTCTAAAGAGGTTAACTCTAATTGACCAATCGCTAATTTTTCACCCGCCATTTCAAATACTTTTTGATCGCGTAAAATTAGCTCGCCTGCGGCAACTGATGCAATATCAGACTTTGCTTCAAACTGTGCATTTGCAAATGCTTCAATATCAGCAACACCTGCAATTTCAGCTAGCTCTTTCGCCGCAACTTTATCAATATCTGTTGTTGTTGGACCTTGGAAATTAACCGTATCAGAAATAATTGCTCCCATCATCATCTTCGCAACCGGAGCATCTGGCGTTTGGTTGTTAAATTTATACATGTTGTAAACGATGGTTGCACTACAACCAACAGGCCAAATCCAACATTCAAGTGGTGCTGACGTTGTGATATCACCTAATTTATGGTGATCAACAATACCTAAGATATTTGCTTTTTTCATATCCGCTGTGCCTTGACCCCAGTCAGAGTAATCAACAATAAAAATATCTTCACCAGCGACTTCTGTACGAATTTCTGGTTGTGGTAAACCCGATTGCTCAAGTAGAAATTGTGCTTCTGGGTTAGGCTCACCTTGTAAAATAGGTGTTGCAGGACGTCCCATTTTGTTGAAAAGAGAAGCAAGGCCGATAGCGCTACATAGGCTATCGCAATCTGGGTTTTGGTGTCCAAGTACTAGCATCTTAAAATTACCTTTTTTTATTTGTTAATTAATTGTGCGCAGAATAACCGATCTAACTTTAAAATTTAACTATTAATCTTTTGCATCCACTATTTTTTTTATTTCCGCGTTAGATAACTGACGATACTCGCGTTGCTCTCCCGACTCATAGCCTTTGTAATAACGTCCGTTTGATGCACAAAAATAGAGTAAGTATCGATTTCTCAGGAGGCCACAACTTGGATCAATCTGTGTGGACCAATATTCATTGTCAACATTACGCTCAGCTTCACGTTGTTTGTACTCTTCTGCTCGCGCTCTTTTTTGATCAAAAACATCATTACGAATTAACGAATCACTTTTTTCAATAGTTATGGTTCCAGCAAAAGCAATACAAGGAAATAAAGCAGGTATGAGTAGCGATAAAAAATTTTTCATGGATACTCCAATACTGAGAATGATTTATAACTATAACCTATTTGTTCAATTAATAAATTACAGGTAATTAAAAGCCTAAGTTGTAAGATACTGAGATGAGTTATACCAATCAAACTAAGTACATGGTCTAAATTTTGATCAGAAAAACGACTTATACCAATTCCGCTAATATAGTGATCAAATATTACGCAGGAAAAAGCAGTTAGTTCAAGGCAAATCATCGTCGCTATAACGGGTTATTGGCTGATGATTTAACGCCTAATTTCGCGGAAATAGCGGTATTGTATCGCTTTGCTTATCCAGAACTGAGGTTATTTACTTCGTTTGGTATATCACCTAGTTTAGCCATAACTACTGTTATAAAGGGAAGTGTGATTACTTATCCGTAGGAATCGCTTTATTTACATAGACATCGAAACGATTTTTCTTAGTTTTAATACTCATAGAAGGTTTTTTATCATTAAGAAAGGGGGCGTAATCAGGGCGTTTTACGACAACACGATATTTGGCAGCAGCCAATGCGACTTCTAATAGCTCATCAGCATCAAGATCGGCGCCCACAACACCTTGAAAAACGCGCATCTCTTTTTTAACGAGTGCAGACTTTTTCTTGTGCGGGAACATCGGATCCAGATACACTACATCTGTTTGATGATTTTTAAGGTATTCTACTCCAGCTCCAAACCGTAACTGCATGCGTTGTTTCATCCACTCACCAATTTCAGCATTGATATAAGCACGTTGTAGCCCATCATCTAATAAAGCCGCGGCTACAGGGGAACGCTCAACGAGGGTAACATTACACCCTAATGAAGCTAATACGAAAGCATCACGACCAAGTCCTGCTGTTGCATCAATAACATTAAGTTGCACACCCGCTTTTAGACCTACCGCCTTTGCAATAGCTTGACCTTTACCTCCACCAAATTTACGACGATGTGCCGTTGCCCCAGAGACAAAATCCACAAATACTAAGCCTTGCTTGGGATCATCGAGTTGCTCAAGTGCTAGGTACTCAGGGAGTAGGTGTAAACGAAAATCATCACTGTGCGTACTCACAAAGCCCCACTTTTCACGTAGTTTTTTGGCTGTGGCGTTCAGCGCACTATCATTACAAATTAAAGGGATGTTCATTAAATTTATTCACTCATGCTATCGGATAAAAGCGCCATCATATCAATCGGCACTGGTTTACCAAGATGATACCCCTGTGCGTAATCCACGCCAATCTCTTTTAGCTTTTCAATAATGACTTCATCTTCTACATATTCAGCAATTGTCTTTTTGCCAAAAAGGTGGCTCAGCTCATGAATACTTTTTACAATCCCAAAGTCTTGCTCATCATTGGCCATATCTTTTACAAATACACCATCAATTTTTAAGTAATCTACATGTAAGCGTTTTAGATAACCAAAGGATGAAAGTCCAGTTCCAAAGTCATCAAGCGCTAACTTACAGCCCAGTTTTTTTAGTGCTCGAATTAGTTTAGAAGCATTACTGAAACTTCCAATTGCAACAGTTTCGGTGATCTCAAAACAGAGCTTTTGAAGCGGTAATGCAGAGCCGTTTAATAGCTCAACCAAGTCATCAATAAATTGTGGATCCCCTACAGACTGACCAGAGAGGTTAATTGAGCACATATCTAACTTACTAACATGCTCAGGATGATTACGTAACCATGAAAGCGTTTTAGTAATAATGATCATGTCTATTTTATCTGCGAGGTTATAACTCTCGGCAATTGGAATAAATTTATCTGGTGAAGCAAGGTTTCCAGCTTCATCAATCATGCGGGTTAATATTTCATAGTGGAGGTATTCACTATCACCATCAACCGGTTTAATCAGTTGCGCATATAAACAGAAACGCGACTCATCTCGAAGTGCATCTTGTACTTTATTTACCCAAACAACTTCTTCACGGCGTAACTCTTCCTGTTTATCTTCTTCGTAGATATGAATACGGTTACGGCCAGACTCTTTAGCAGTATAACACGCGCTATCAACACAACTTAACGCATGCACACCACCTCGACCTGCATCGCTTAACTCCGCTAAACCGATACTAATTCCTAATGAAAAGTGTTGCCCTTCCCATAAAAAGTAATGTTTACCGATAGCATCGATAATACGTTGTGCAGCTTGCTTCGCTTCAACTAACTCTGTTTGTGGCATTATAATCGCAAATTCATCGCCACCTAACCGAGCAACGAGGGAGTGAGCAGACACACTCTCGGTTAAAATAGCAGCAATCTGCCTTAATACTTCATCACCAGCCTGATGCCCACAGGTATCATTAATAATTTTAAACTTGTCCATATCAAGGTACATCAAACTATAAGGTGCACTTTGATAAGCAAGATCTTTTAAATACTTATCAAGTTGATTTTCAAAAAACAGTCTGTTTTTTAAGCCTGTTAAGTAATCATGAGAAGCACGGTAGTTGAGCTCTTTAGAAAGCTCATAACGTTCTGTAATATTTTCACAAACTAAGAAATACTGATCGTGTTCAGCAAGTTTACGAACTCGCTCATTAATCCAAACTTTTCTGCCCTCTTTCGTGGAGTATGATATCTCCCTAGAAAGCAACATCCCATCAGCGCTATTACAGTGCTCTAAATACTCTTTTAGATCACTAATATTAACCAGTTGTGAATACAACGTAACCAAGTTACGCCCAATCAATTCACCATCATCATAGCCAAGGAGATTACAACCATATTTATTACAAGATAAAATAAGTCCCTGTGCGTTTAACATAAGAAGCATAGAAGGACTTTCATCGAGTAATAAGTTAGAGCGTTTATTGGCTTTTCTCACTTCTTCTTCGACACTTTTTATCTCATTTATATTTCGACCTTCGACAATAATTGAAGTTATTTCTGAGTCTTCATCACCTTCTCTAATGGGCTGAATCGACAAATCAAAAGCATGGCGCTCCCCTACTTTATCAAGCAACATACATTCAAAACGAATTTGATTACCTAGTCGCGCCACTCCCATTGCAGACTTTAACCGTTGCTGACTTTCTAAATCATTTGCTAGCCATCGAGCATCCCACAAAGGAGTCCCTTTCATTTCAGCTATCTCTTGATCAATTGCATTAAGCGCTGTTTGGTTTACATTTCGAATATTGCCAAGCAGATCTAAGATAAAAATAAAGTCGTAAGAAACGTTAAAAATATGCTCAATATTGTCGCTTTTTCTTTTTACTTCGGCTTTCTCTAATTTTACTTTATGCACTTTCCACCATTGTATCAATGCAAATATAATCATTAGTAAACAAGAGAGTAATGCGATGGTAAAAGAGTCGGTGAAGTGAAAGTTAGTCACTGGCACATTTAATATAATACTATTACTCGGCACATCTGACTCTTTAATATTCCAGCGCAACATCTCTTCATATTGAAAATAATATTTATCACTCACATTAACTTCAACTGGCAGGGCCTCAATTGGCACGCCTTGGAGTAGATCTAAAACTTTAATTGCAGCCGTCTTACCTTGCGTCACGCCACTGATAACTAACCCACCTAATACCCCGTCTTCTAAGTCATGTTGGTTTACAACAAAAATAGGGGCTTTAGACACCCCAATCAGGGATTTAAGCATGGTGCTTCTGTTGACAAATTGACCATTCCTATCGCGTGAAAAATCATCAAAAATCAGTACTGAATTAGCGGTTAATTTACTGACTTTTTGTTTTAACGATACTTCCGTTTCATCGTTAAAGGTGATCACATTCTGCGAGAGTTGCTTGGAAAATTTAGCAATACTTTTTGTGGTTATTTTACTTTCACGCGAGTTACCAGTGACAATAAATAACGAGTGAGTTTCTGGGAACAGGGATAACGATAATAATACCGTGCCAAGAATATTTTCCGACTCAATAACACCGGATATTTTATGGGTAAAATTAAGTAAAGATTTTTTATTACGTTTGATACCGGTAAAAATAATTGGTGTATTTAGAAACAAACGGTCTGCGTATCTTTGCACTAACTTCAGGGCATTATCGCCACTAACAATTACAGCATCAAAATCGCGCTGTTCAAATTTACGCGCAAAATAATCAACATACTGAGCCAATGCTTGCTCAGAGAGAACTTGATAACTATCTAGATAAGTAACATAAAGCGCAATATTTTCATCTTCAAATTGCTCCTCTATTCCATCTTGTATATCACGCGTCCACTGGTTCCCTTGATGACCAGAATGTAACACTAAAACTTCTGCGACTTTTGCAAACAGGGGTGGGCTACATACAAATAGCAAGGTAATAAAAATAAGGCGCAGTGAACGAAAAAATGAGCAATTAAACAATTTGTTTTGTCCATAAAAGCAATTTGAGAAGTATTGCTATTATACTCTCTTTTTAAAAGACATAAAAAAAGCCAGTCAATTGACTGGCTTTTTTGTGACAAGGCAACCTCTATAGAGGGGTTACGATGTAAAGTAGATCACCACTTGAGACCTGTTGACCGTTTGCGTTGATAATTCGTTCAACACGGAATTTGGTTTTTGGGTCATACAATACGGAGTCTTGTCGATTAAATGTCGATAATGAAACCGGTGAGAACATTTTCATTGCTTCCATCAAACCAAGCGTCTGTTCGATATTTACAATATCACCTTCATGTACAAAGTCAGGTTCAGCTGGCGATGATGCACGATAGAAAATACCCGCACTTTGCGCAATAACTTTTAATTCATTACTGCCATCAACAGTAATTGATACTGCACTGCTACCCGTTGACGCCGAAGCTTCCATCTCATCAATCATGGTTTGTTGATCAAGTTGTGCCATGAATTTTGGTAGGTAAGTCGTGTCGTAAACACCTTTCAAGAAAGTTTCATCTTTCAAGATACGTTGTAACAAAGGAATATTAGTTGCAATTCCTTTGATTACTACTTTATCTAAAAAGGCGAGTAGCTTCTTAACGGTATCGTTACGATCTTTTCCGGTACAAATAAACTGTGCAACTAAGCTATCGTAATATGGCGACACTTCTTTACCTTCGCCAATCATTGAAATCACTTCAACATCGTCTTGCTCAGGCACAAAATACTCAACCACTTTACCAGGATGAGGCAACAACTGCATCACACCATCAGAATCAAGTGCAGCTTTCTCTGCAGTCACACGTACTTCGATAGCATAACCTTTATTAGCAGGCTTCATATCAGCAATACTATCACCTGATGCAATGTTGTATTGCGCACTTACAATATCAATACAAGATGTTGCTTCTGTTACAGGGTGTTCTACCTGCAGACGCGTATTCATCTCCATAAAGTAGATAGCATCTTCATCAAGGTCATAGATAAATTCAACGGTACCCGCACCTAAATAATCAACAGCATCAGCAAGTGCAGCTGTATGTTTAAGCGCTTCTGCTTCTAATTTAGCAGGTAGCATTGTTGATGCAGATTCTTCAACTACTTTTTGGTTATTACGTTGCACAGAACAATCACGAATACCCAGCACTTTAGTATTACAATGTTTATCACGTAAAAGTTGAACTTCGATATGACGAAGCGAAGTAATGTATTTCTCTAGGTACAAGTCACCATTACCAAATGCACCACGCGCTTCAGCAGAAACCTGTGCAAAACCTGCAAACATATCCTCTGCTTTTTCAATAACTAATATGCCTTTACCGCCACCACCATTTACCGCTTTAAGTAAAACAGGGTAACCAATACCGTTAGCAATATCCAAAGCTTGCTCTGCACCCGTTAAGATACCGTGTGAGCCTGGTACTACCGGCACTCCATTATCTTGCGCAGTTTTTATTGCGTTTGATTTATTACCCATGGTCAACATGCTGGTCATGCTTGGGCCAACAAAGTTAATGTTGTGACTGACACATAAATCAGCAAATTGTGGGCTTTCCGATAAGAAACCGATACCAGGGTGTAATGCATCAACCTCTTCATATTCAGCAACTTTTAGTACTGAACTTGCATTTAAGTAACTTTCATCTGAAGTGTTACCACCTAAACAAACTAATTTATCGCCTTCACCTAACATATCAGCAGGCACAGATTTCATATCTGGATCAGAAGCGACAAGCACAACTTTAATGTCGTTATCTTGCGCTTTACGTACTAATTTAACCGCAGTACAACCACGAGCATGTACTAATACTTTCTTCACTGGTTTCATTAATGCGCGGGGATCAGCCTGTGAAAATGAATCTTCATCAATATCACAAACAGGAACAAACCCAGTCAATGCACGTTCAATTGTTTCTTCAATTGTGATCGTTGGCATTGGCATATTTTCATCAATTTCACGTAACTTATCGTTTAAATCATCAGAGAATGGATTAATGACTAAACCATCCATTGCACCTGCAGAACGAGATAAGTAGTTCGACAGTGTTGACGTTGATGGTAAGTAAGCAGGTACAACCATTTGTCCTGCGAATGGCATATTAGTGCCTGATAGGTAATAAGTTTGTGCTAAAGGATGCGTTACAAAACTTGCCTGTGCGCCACCCGTACAATCCCCATAGCCAAACATAACAACTGGCAGATCATTATCACGAATAAATCGCGTAATACGATCATTTACCACCGCCATTGAGAATAAGGCAGCAGCCCCCTCTTTTGTTTGCATACCACCAGAGCTAATAAAGGCCACAACAGGTAAATGTTGTTTTGCACATTTAACGAGTAGTGCACAGAATTTCTCTGCACTTGCCATATCAAAGGCACCAGCTTGGAAAGCAAGATTAGAAACAGCTACACCAACACGCTGTGTATCACCGTTTGCTAGTTTAAATTCACCAATACCAGAAATTAAGCCACAAGGCTTGATATTTTTATCTAACGCATCTTCAACTGATAAACGGAACCCTGGGAACTCTAATAAGTTCGCAGTCATTAAATCAGCACGAGACTCTTTAAAGTTAGTAAAGAATTTATCTAGAATCGCAGTATGAGAATTATTTTTCTTATTCTTTTCAGAGCGTAAAACAGCTTGGATTAAGAGGTCTTGATAACCCATTGTTAAGCGGTTCCAGAAATCCTTACGACGACCGATACGTACAGGGTTAATCGCACCATTATACTGTGAAGCATCTTCATGACTTGCGTAGTAAGAAGGCAATATTTTTTCGTAAAAATAAGTAATGATTACAAATAAACTTGCATTCATTTGCGGCGCACCAATACTCTTCCACTCTTCCACTTTAGCTAAGATTTCACCACGATCACTTTGATCGGTAAAGTATTGAATCCAAGCATTGAAGCTTGCTTTTAATTCTTCGTAGTCATCGTCACTAACTTTACTCAGGGCACCTTTTAAAGAACTGCGTACAAGTGATGATACTGATTCGCGTGATAACTCTTTGGTTGCCATTGCTTCTTTAGCAATAGAGGCAAGGTTCCCCATCGTATTATCGTATAATGCATTAAAGACCAGCATATGACGACAATGAACGATAAAACAGTCTCGCGTCTCTTTGTGGCTAACTACATCAATAATTGTTAAATCAGCAAGTTCAGGCCACGCTTCCGTTAACGGAAGTGTCTTCTCATCTTCTAAGTAAGCAATTAATGCACGGAAGTTATCTTCAGCACTGCTCTTCCAACGGTTATATAAAGACCATGTTAGGTTAATCATTAGCGTACTACGTGCATTATCGTAGTTAGCAACAGGCTCACCTAAAATTAATTTAGTAAACGCATTACGTTCAACGCTTTTATCTTCGCGTTTAGCGAGGAATGTTTTCCAGTTTTTGTTCAACGTATCGTCATAGATTAGTTTGTCTGGATTCTCTAACCAAGTAACGAATACTTTTTTACGATCATCTTCAATACGTGCTTTTAGATCACCTTCTGGAATCGTCAATTTAGATAAACGACCATATTCGCTTTTCTGAATCGCTTTAATACGAGAACGCAGTGTTAGGTAACGCATGTAACGATATGTAGTACCAAATGCATTATTATGTACAGTCGGGTTTTTCGCTAACAAATGTGCATTATCAGAGGCATTTTCAACAGCAAGCAACTTGCTTGAAGGCTCTAAGTAACGAGATAAACTGCGGTTGTAATGCTCAAGGATGTCAGGGTATTTACGTACAAAATCAACAGAAGTAGATTCAATAGAAAGAATACTTGAAACAATCGCTTTTTGCAGATTATGTTGACGCTCATCTTGGTCTACTGGCGAGTAATCGATAATGCCATCAATACAGCCATTGGTGTACAACTCTTCGGGAGAAACACCTACTGACTGTGCACACTCCTGCCAAGATAAGTTATATTTACGCGCGATGCTCTGTAGCCCTTTAGGCTGAATAGTATTAAAGATACCATCACGTACAGAAAGCAGAATATTAGCGGTTGCTAGTGGGATTGCACCACCAGAGTAACCAACACCAACAACAATACCAACAGTTGGTACATCTACATTGGCACTTTCAGTGATCATTTGTGAGATGCTATGTGCTTGGTTTTGGCTATTTGCCTCTTCACCCGCGTCAGCTCCAGGAGTGTCAATTAAATAGATGATTGGTAAAGAAAGATCCGCAAACTTACGAATCGCTTTACTTGCAGCCAAGTGATGCTCAGGCATCCATGCACCGTTATTCGAGCTACGCTCTTGACCGATAAGACCAATACGACGCGTATAACCGCCAAAGTCGAGTTCTATTTCAGCACTATAAAATGCACCATTAAGTTGCTCGGTAACAATTTTACCGTTAAAGCCTTCAACGATCGCTTTTACGCCAGGACGTTTATTATCTTCTGCTGGCTGAACAGTTCGCGCGATATAAGCATCAACGCCTAATTTCTTGATAGCGCTTAGGTTTGATTTGATACGTTTACGCTCAATCAACCCCTCTAAATTTTCAGTGTTTGATGGTAACGAGTTATCCGGAAATAACGAAAAGTCTTTTGCGATATGCTCAGCATGAAGAAATAACGGATCAGCGATGTTATTTGTTTCAATGTGAGAAGAGGAAGGTTTTCCTGACATACAGTACCCTTACAAATATAGTAATAGAAATTTAAAAATTAGATCTGCCTAATTTACAACTTATTAACAGATGATGCTAGTCCTGATTTTACTCAGGTGCTAAAAGCACGAGCATTAATTGTTTTATGTGTCTAAATTAACAAAAAACCCACTGATTATATTGAATCAATGGGTTTTTATTGAATGCTGATTTAATGTTTCGCGCGATTAAACCATGTAATCATCCGGTAATTCAATTTGAGCAACACCGGTTGCAACCGCCGCGCGCGCAACTGCACCGGCAACTTTTTTGAGTAAACGTGGGTCCATCGGTTTAGGAATGATATAACCTTTACCAAACTCTAATGAAGTTGACCCACTAGCAACTAATACTGACTCTGGTACAGGCTCTTTAGCTATTTCACGGATCGCATGTACAGCAGCGACCTTCATCTCTTCATTAATTTCTGTCGCACGCGCATCGAGCGCTCCGCGGAAAATAAATGGAAAACATAAAACGTTATTTACTTGATTCGGGTAATCGCTACGTCCTGTGGCCATGATTAAATCATCACGCACCGCATGTGCAACGTCAGGTTTAATTTCCGGATCTGGGTTTGAGCAGGCAAAAATAACCGGATTAGGTGCCATCAACTTTACGTCTTCGGCTGATAATACATCAGGTCCAGAAACACCTACAAAAACATCCGCTCCAGTGATCACATCTTGTAACGTTCGTTGGTCAGTATTATTCGCAAAGCGTTGTTTATATTCATTAATATCATCACGGCGAGTATGAATAACTCCTTTGCGATCAAGCATGTATATTTTTTCGCGTAACGCACCACATTGAATTAATAACTCCATACAAGCGATGGCAGCAGCCCCTGCACCCATACATACAATTTTAGCTTCTTCTATTTTTTTACCTTGAATGTCCAAGGCATTGATCATACCAGCAGCCGTTACAATAGCCGTACCGTGTTGGTCATCATGAAAAACAGGAATACTACAGCGTTGTTTTAACTCCTTTTCAATAATAAAGCATTCTGGCGCTTTGATATCTTCAAGGTTAATACCGCCAAAAGTATCTGCAATATTAGCCACAGTGTTAATAAACTCTTCCGGTGTACGGTGCTTTACTTCAATATCAATCGAATCTAAGTTTGCAAAACGCTTGAACAGTAATGCTTTGCCTTCCATTACTGGTTTAGAAGCCAGAGGACCTAAATTACCAAGACCTAAAATAGCGCTACCATTGGTGATAACTGCAACGAGATTTCCCTTCGCGGTATATTTATAAACATCATCAGGATTGGCTGCGATTTCACGTACCGGCTCTGCAACGCCAGGGCTATATGCAAGTGATAAGTCATCGGCCGTTTCCGCAGAAGTGGTCAATTCAATACTAATTTTTCCTGGCTTAGGAAATGCATGATAATCAAGGGCTTGTTGGCGTAAATCTGACATTGTTAAATTCCATTAATAATATGAAGCGATAAAACCATAAATAAAGTGTGATAATAGTCAAATTTTAACCGTTTTTACAGCTTTAATTACATTCAAGGTAATATTTGTGCGGGATGGTAGAGCGTCAGTTTCGCTTTATTGCGGGAAAAGTTTAACTTTCCTGTAATCAATAATTTATCGTGTCGAGAGAAGTTAATATCGGCATCCAAAAATCGCTTTAAATTTTTACGGCTAATAAACACAAAGAGTTGTTTATCTAAGGTGATGTGTAACCCCTTCTTGTCCTCTTCAAGCTCAGAGATACTCCCTTTGACATAAACATACCCTTTATCAGATTTTTGTAATCGCTTCGCGGTTAATGGTTTAAAGCCTGACCAGATGGCTTTTTTACGTAACCGCGCTTGCCGTTCGGCACTTTGAAAACATTGCCAAAACTTATCATTTTTACCAATAACCCAATGCTTTGCGAAACCAGCTTGTAACTGTAATAGAGCTAAATTTCGGCCCGTTTTACTGTAAACATAAGCGAGTTTTCGCCCATATTTGTCTTGTTTACTTTTATCAAATACAAGGTGAAGTTTATCACCAGGGCGAATGTACCTTTCAAGCAATGCTTTGGCTTGTTGTGCATAGGGATCAGATTTTTGTGGATTACGATGATTTATCTCAGGCGTATTGATACCGATAAAGCGCACTAAGCGCCCATTCTCAAGCGTTACCGTATCGCCATCGTTTATCTTTTTTAGCGTGACGGTTTCATCCCAATTAACGCGTTCGCAACCAGCCCAAGTTGAAATTGAGATAAAAAATAACATAACCGCAAAGCTATAGCGCATAATCACTCCCAAGGCGTAAAGGTGAATTAATACTGTAGGTTATAACGCCTGTTTTTGTGGGGCTATCACTGGATTTTTTCTCATGCCGATAAGTAACACCATTTGTGCAATAATCAAACCATTAAAAGGCATACGATAACGCCCTTCGTTGACACTAATTGGCAGTAAACCTTGCACCACAAACCAAGTAACGATTAGCGCTGGTAATAACAGGTATTTTCGTTGCTGTTTACGTTTCACAACAAATGCAATACAACAAGCAAGCCCCATAAAAAACCATATCCAACGCGTTTGATAATTAACTTCACCAATAAAGCGTCCACGGTTCGAATCAGGCCAAGACTCACTAAAAAACAATAAAATTAAATTATCACGGGTTAACCATAAATATCTCTCTAATGTTAACTTCTGTTTACCTAATTCATTATCCCAATCCACCATGCCTTTATCGATATCAACATAGGCATAAACGCGCCCTTCTCGCTGACTTTGCCACTCACTCAATGGGGCAAATGGTTTTGCTTCAGCAGCGGGAGACTGAAATATATATCCCCAACGGGCTCCTTCGCGATGATATTGAATCTCTATTGATCGCGCCCCCGATTTAGCATAAATCATATTCATATGACCTATGCCATGCGGTGCAAAAATGTGCATTATTTGATAACTACGATATGCCAATGGGGCCAGTACAAAAGTCAGAACAACTAAGCCTAATAATGCTTTGGGCGCTTTATCGCCTTGTATCAACCATAACCAACTACAAGCCACCATCGCCAGAGGAATAGCAACACCTCTGGTTAACCCTGCCATCATCCATACTACAATCATCACAATATAGGTCGCTAGCGTTTGTTTACGTTTACAACGCCACGTTGCAAACAGCGCTGCGCCTAACAGAGGCAAAAATAGCGTTTCCTGCATCAGGTAACCATAAATGCTAATCCAACTAGGGGTGATAGAAAGTAATGCCCAGCCTAATAATGCTGCATTTTTACTTGGTTGTAATTCACGCATAAATCGATACCAGATCCAAGGCGTAATGACAGCAAGAATACTCGTATAAAAGGCAACTAAAGCGGGGATTTTAAGTGTTAATTTTGCAAGGGTTGCAATATATAATTGAAAACCAATCGGGTCTGTTTGTGACATCGGATCAAAGCGCAGTGTATCAATGCCTTGCTCCCAATGACGAGCAGGATCGCTCCATATTTGATGAATGGGGTTGAACTGAATAATATAATCAACACGGTACAATATACCGATAACAATTATGGTATATGCAATGACTTTTAAACAAGAAGATAAACTCAATCGGGAACGAGTAACGGTATTTTGAATAGCAGAGGTTTGTACTGACATAGCGATCACTCCATGATTGCCTTGCAAAGAATCGATAATAATAAAAACTGCCTTGCCTTTCTCTCCATGAAAGTTACAAGTCAGAGTGCTCATCAATCATAACATATGACTAATTCAAGCTATAAAAAAAGAGGTTATACCAATAGAGTTTAGAAAGTGATCTAGTCTTGCGCAGAAAAATTTTAACTACCAAGGCGTAAGTTTTGAAGTTAGTTATTCTCCCTTCAAAACTCACAACACAGGTAGGGTAAATTTTAGCAAGTAAGACTGATCACCTTTTTAATTCTTTTGCTATTAATACGTTATAGAGGGTAAGTATAAGAAGCTTGAATGCCCAGTGGAATTCCTAATCCCCAGTATGCTAAAAGGAACAGTGTCCAGGCAATCAGCATCGCAATTGAGTATGGCATCATCATCGAAGCCAATGTCCCAATACCAGTACTTTTAACGTAACGTTGACAGTAAACGACCACCAGCGGGAAAAATACCATCAATGGTGAAATGATATTAGAAACGGAATCCCCCACACGGTAAGCCGCTTGTGATAACTCAGGCGAGATATTTACCGCCATCAACATAGGCACTAAAATAGGGCCAATTAGTGCCCATTTTGCGGAAGCAGAACCGACCATTAAGTTGATAAAAGCGGTTAATAGAATCATACCGACAATTGTGAACTGGCCTGGTAGTGCAAGGTACTGTAAAAATTGCGCACCATATAACGCGAGAATAACACCAATATTAGATTGGCTAAAAGCCACCAAGAATTGAGCGCAGAAGAAAGACATAACAATATAGCTACCCATTGTCCCCATGGTATGAGACATAGATTTGATAACATCATCATTGGTTTTAAATTTTCCGATCATGCGCCCGTAAACAACACCGGGTATAATAAACAGGATAAAAATAAGAGGCACAATTGAGCGCATAATGGGCGCATCAAAAGAGGTAAGGTCACCAGTGCTTGAGCGTAAAGGTGATGTTTCTGGAATCAATAACACGATTAAAAGTGCAATTCCCGCGCCCATTGCTAATAACGCACGATTAAATGCACGTTGCTCTTGTGGACTAATATCTCCTAGGTTTTGTACCTCTTCTGCATCTTCATCGATCTCAATTTTGCTTAAACGCGGTTCAATCACTTTTTCAGTAACCCACCAACCAACGGCCACAATCAAAAGAGAAGAGAGTCCAGTGAAGTAGATATTTGACAGCGGATTAACAATATAATTAGCATCAAAAACTTGAGCTGCAGATTGTGTGAAGCCAGCAATAAGTGGGTCAATACCAGAAGGAATAAAGTTAGCCGAGAAACCACCAGATACACCAGCAAAAGCAGCTGCTATTCCTACTAATGGATGACGCCCTGCAGCATGAAAGATAATACCACCGAGTGGGATAACCAATACATACCCCGCATCGGCGGCCGTATGTGACATAATTGCCACTAAAATAAGCATTGGCGTTAAGAGTTTAGCTGGCGTAAAGCGAAGCATATTTTTAAGTGCAGTATTAATGAAACCTGATGAATCAGCGACACCAACCCCTAACATCGCGACCAATACAATACCAAGCGGTGCAAAACTGGTAAAAGTGGTTACCATATTCGCTAAAAAATTAGCTAATGCACTACCAGTTAACTGATTGTTTACTTCTACCGCTTCATTTGTGATCGGATGCACTAAGCCAAATGAAAACTGTGAAAATATGGCAGATAATCCCCAGACTAATAATAACCCCCAAAAAAATAGTAGTGCGGGATCAGGGATTTTATTACCGGTTTTTTCTATAAAATTTAAAAAACGATCCATTCCTTTGGTTGATGCCGTGACACTTCCGTTGATCGTTTGCTTACTCATTAAGACTCCTAGAATTAGGTTTACAGATAAGTGAATAGTCAGGCTAGTCTAAACTAACCTTTTCAATGAAATTTTGATATTGCTTATGAATACGTTGAAAAAAGTACGTAGAAGAATGGTAAATTTTAGGCATAAAAAAAGGTATCCGAAGATACCTTTAATGCGTTTGTTTCAACAATCTTATTTAGAAGAAAGTGAACCGAAACGTTTTTTGAACTTGTCAATACGACCACCAGTATCAACAACACGTTGAGTACCTGTGTAGAATGGGTGACAAGCGCCACAGATATCTAGTGTGATATCTTTACAAACTGTTGAGCCAACTTGTACTACGTTGCCACAAGAACAAGTTGCTGTGATCTCTTTGTATTCTGGGTGAATTGCGTTTTGCATTTTGGAAAACCTCTATTGGTCCGTGTCGCTGCTCAGCTTGATGAACTATTTCATCAACAAAGTACCACACGTATTTATCATTAAAATTTAAGGCGCGAATTATAAACAAGCTTTTCACTAAATACAACTGCTATTATTTTCCCGTTAACTGTTTAATCGCCTCTTCTAATAATTGCTCGGGCAGATACACTTTATCGGTTAAACCTAATGCCATTGCAGTACTTCTTTCATCTTTGATATCACAGTAATTATAGAGCGTACGGTATATTTCCGATAAGTTATCGATCACCCGCATGCTGTTTACATTTTTATTAATATTCACACTTAAATAACAATAAAAATTTTCAATCGCATCGCCTTTTTTTAATGCAAAGTCTGGTGAATCCTTTAATTTGCAAGTAATAGGACAAAAGCCTCCCACTTGATTAGTAAACCAAATATCATTCCACCAACCTAATGGCTTGCCTGTTAAGTTTTCTTTTATTCCTTGAAAAGGTAAAAAAAAGTAAACATCCGCAGAATTGCTTTTTAGTGCTTCTAACGATGACATTAATGCCCCCGCTCTTAGTGTACTTTCATGCTCAATAAAGTGCTCATATCGCTCAACACTTTCTGTAAACATCTTTAAAAGCTGAAAGTGAATATAAGCAACTTTATCGGGATAAATAGCATTACAGTTTGAAATAGGTTTAAGATCGCCAGCAATAAGTTGTTCGAAATGATTGCGTTTTAAATTACTTTGATAACGATCCAAGATGACCGTTTCAATATTTCCTGATTCAACGTTAGCCACCATCGTACTTTCTGTTTCTTGATAAAGAAATGCATCTTCAATGGTTTCATTAGTTAAATTATTCGTTTGTAGCAGAATATAACCGCTTGTTATCTCCGCTGTAAAAAGGCCGTAGATACCACGCTGGTGACTCAGTTGAATGAGCCGGCCTTCGCTGTGCAAGCCCAAGTATTCAGCGCTCAATAATACCTGTTCACGCAAGCGACTAAAGTTTGATAAAATAACCGCCAGTTTATTCAAATAAAAATAATACAAACGCGCCGATAGCCCACTCTCTTTAATTGCTACTTTTATCTCTTTTTTACTCAACACCGATGCAAGCACTAACTTTAACGCATCGATATTTTTAAATTCTGGCAGAGTGAAGACATGACCACACTGGTTACATTTTTTACGCTGTGTGCCCGCCGAAGTAAAACCATGTAATTTAGCTGGCGGAATAGGCGCGAGAAAAAAATATGGGCTACATTTTTTACATCCCACCACTTTACCGCCAAATTGTTGGGTTAACTTTTCAGCTAATACCGCTTCAACTAACGCGTTATTTATCCAAGGTGGATTACTGCCACACAGTTTACATTCAGTCGAAAGATAACCTAAACGTTCACTGCGTTGTATATAGGTTTCACTTTCACTTACGCCAAAGTTTTCGCAAGCGACCGTTTTACAACAGTTAAAGTCTTTCGTAAATCTCAGCATTTAATAACAACATATTGAATGAATAAAGTATAAACAGCATAGTCAAAAAAACGGGGTTAATCCATATTTCTCAGTCACCTATAACATTAATTATTGTCTTATATCATTGAAAAAAAATAGTAAACAAAGTATAAATGCGACATCATTAAATAAAGGAGTAAAAAGTGAAAAAATTACTATTAAGCGCATTAGTTCCGGCTTTATTATTCGGGTGTGGTAGCTCTAGTGACAACGAAATCACTAAGGTCATCGAAGATACCAAACTGATTGAAATCGAAGAAAGTAATGCATCTGAACTTATCGATCTAACCAGTAACTTTGAAATGATCAGCGATAGCTTTATTGATAGCCAGTCAAATATAAGCAGAACTAAAACATCTTCTGAATGTGCATTTAGTGGTTCAATGGAAGAAAGTTTCTCAGAAAATAGCGATGGCTCATTTGAAGCAGGCCTCACCTTTACTGATTGTATGCATGAAATCGACACTGTTCAAAATGGTAAGATTAGCGGTAAAGGCAATGTTTCAGAGGATTTAAGCTCTGTTTCAATCACACTGTCAGGAGATATGCGCACAGTCACTGCAGACAATTATATCGATATGGATATCCAAATGAGTGTCAAAGGTGACTCCGCAAAAACCACCATGACCTACAAAGTCGATTATGATATTGCCCTGCCTGGTTTAGTGGGTGAAGTTACAGTGAGCACTAACCCTTCACTGGTTATCGACAGTAATTATAACCTCACAGGTAAAGTTATTATTGAAGGTAAAAATAGCAGTAATATTGAAATTGATTATACGAGTAACGGCACTAACTACTACCTAAATGGTACACAGTTTACACCGGTTGAATAAGCATTTAATAAACAGGGCTAGCAGACTACAAATGCTAGCCTAATATCCTCATATTCAATCACTCCTCTCCCCCAACAACAGATTTTGTAATTAAGTTACAATTATTTTTTATAAATAATTTTCTATCGATCTACATCACTTTTTCTCTTTTGTTCAATAAATAAACTCTCTTTTGTGCACAAACCAAACCTATTAAATAATTGATGAAAAAGGAATAAACATGAATGGAGCAAAACGAGGATTATTAAGTGTTGCGGTTTTGATCGCCCTAGCTGGTTGTGATAGCAAGGATTTAACACCACCTACTACCTGTGCAGAAGCTGGCGACAGCTGTAAAACATTTACCCTATTACATACCAATGATAATCACGGTCGTTTTTGGGAAAACTCACATGGTGAATATGGTATGGCTGCACGTAAAACCCTGATTGATAACATTAGAGATGAAGTCGCACAAAGTGGCGGAGAAGTCTTATTATTATCGGGTGGTGATATTAATACAGGCGTGCCTGAGTCAGACCTACAAGACGCAAAGCCCGATTTTATCGGTATGAACGCTATCGGTTACGATGCAATGGCAGTCGGAAATCACGAATTTGATAACCCACTGAGTGTTGTCGAGATGCAACGCGAGCTGGCTAACTTCCCAATGTTAGCGGCTAATATCTATAATAAAAGCACCGGTGAGCGCTACTTTGATGCCTACAAAATATTTACGGTCAATGGTATCAAAATAGCAGTAATAGGTTTAACTACTGAAGATACTGTCAAAATTGGTAACCCAGAATTTATTAGTGGCTTAACGTTTACTAACCCAACCACTGAAATCAAAAAAGTGATTGAAGAGATCAATGATGCAGGCAGTGCAGATCTTATTTTTGCTGCTACACATATGGGCCACTACGAAGATGGTAAACATGGCAGTAACGCACCAGGCGATGTGGCTATGGCGCGCGCACTTGAAGTAGGCGATTTGCAACTTGTGGTTGGCGGGCACTCTCAAAACCCTGTCTGTATGGAGCCTGAAAGTGATAAATATGCCGAATTTACACCCGGTGGAGAGTGTAAACCTGAACAACAAAATGGTACCTACATCATGCAAGCGCATGAATGGGGGAAATATGTTGGACGTGCAGATTTTGAATACTTTAACGATACCTTGCACTTAGTCAGTTACAACCTTATTCCGGTAAATTTAAAAGAAAAGAATGAAGCGGGTGATCGGGTATTAATTGGTGATGAAATCGCACCAAACAGCGATTTATTAGAGACATTACGTACCTACCAAGAGCAGGGACAAGAGCAACTTAACGAAGTGATCGCCAGCACTGCTGAACTGTTAGATGGTGAACGCAATAATGTACGTTATATGCAGACCAATTTAGGCCACTTACTGGCAACAGCGCAAGCTGCAAAAGTCGGCGCAGACATTGGTATCATGAATTCAGGAGGGGTACGAGCTTCAATTGCCAGTGGTGATATCACCTACAAAGATGTACTGACCGTACAACCTTTTGCAAACACCATAACCAAAAGCACAATGACCGGTGCACAAATCAGTGAATACCTAAATACTGTCGCGACATTACAGATTGGTTCAGGCGCTTACGCACAATTAGTTGGCATCTCTATGACTGTAGACTGTAGCGCAGGTAGCGTAGAAATTAGTGATATTAATGGCAAAGGTTATAACGCGAGTGAGTCATACAGCTTTACTGTCCCAAGCTATAATGCAGCTGGTGGCGATGGCTACCCTAAATTAAACCCGGTAATGACAGGTTATGTGGATGCAGAAGTTTTATATAGCTTCTTAAAAGACAAAAAAACGATAACTGCCGGTGAGTTCACGCCAGCAAATAACGTTGTTTATAGCAACTCATTAAGTGTGCACGGCTGTCAGCTGTAAATACTTAAATAACCTCAGTTCTGGATAAGCAAAGCGATACAATACCGCTATTTCCGCGAACTTCAGCGTTAAATCATCTACCAATAACCCGTTATTGCGACGATAATTTTCCTTGAACTACGCAAAACTAACGGCACTGTATTATAAAAGTAGCAACATCATGATTTTAAACGCCATAACGCTTCCATTAACCAGAATTGAGGTTAATTAATGCCGATTTCAATGCTTTTTAAGTAATCGGTACGCAATACCTATCTAAAATGTAATGTCGCCACTACGCTGTAGGCGACATTTTTTTTCCTCTCAATTAATCACGGAGCACTTCATGTACTTTTTAAGCACGTTATCCCTTCGCAATAAGCTGTTAATCGCGATGTTAATGGCCACCATTATTCCAGCGAGTATTGTTGGCTTTGTCGGAAATGCAAAAAATAAGGCACTACTGACACAGCGATTAGAACAATCTGATCTACCTAATTTATTACAACGTGTACGTAATGCTGTAGATGGGGATATTTCAGAGATGAAAGTGCTCAGTAAGTCAATTGCCACTCACCCTCTATTGCTTCAATGGTTAGCACAAGGGGCACCAAGCGCAGAAGAGCCTTTGATAGTTCAAACGTTATCGCAAATAAGTAAAGACAACCAATTTAGTAATACCTCCTTTGCCGATAGACAAAGTGCAAAATTCTGGAATCAAGACGGTTTTTTACGTGTATTAAAGAATGATAGCGCAGACGGCTGGTTTTTTGCTTTACGGGACAGTGGACAACAAGAGTCCGCCAGCACTTATACCTATGAAAATGGCGACGTAGATGTATTTGTAAATTATCAGCAACTTGATGGGCGAGGAATGTCAGGCGTATCAAAGTCTTTTAATGATATGGTCGATTACCTAAATAGCTTCCAAATTGAAAAAACAGGCTTTGTTTATCTTGTAGATAAAGATGGACTAGTGAAAGTACATCAAAATAAAAGTTTCAGTGAAACACAAAACCTAGGTGCACTTTATCAATTTAATGCACAACCCTTATTATCGCAGCAAAACTTCGCCTTTAAAAATACAGAACAATTAATTATCGCCAGCAGTTATATCCCAAGTCTGGGCTGGTACGTTATCGCAGAAGTGCCCAAAGCGGAGCTTTATTCAGCCCTGAATGAGTCACAAAATTATATGATGTTCTGGTTATTAGTCACTGTGATTATCTTTGCAATTGTCAGCGTTTTACTCGCTAAAAGCTTAATAAAACCGATCAACACGCTTGCACAACTATTTAAGCACCTAGGCGAAACCGATGGCGACTTGACCTATCGTTTACCGACCAATAGTAGCGAAGAGGTAAAAAGGCTTGGCGAAGGTTTTAACAGCTTTATTAGTAAAATTCACTCCATTGTGGGTGATGTAGCGAATACTTCCATCGAGGTGCGCCAAGCATCTAGCACTATATATCAGGATGCTAACCAATCGAAAGTTGTCGCTCAAGCACAACGAGATATCGCGACACAAGTTGCAACGGCAATTAATGAGATGGGGTCAACCATTGCAGAAATTGCCAGTAATGCCTCTCATGCGTCTCAAGTAACCAATCAATCGAGCGATCAAGCATCCGAAGCGCAAAGCATTGTCGATCAATCGACGCAAAGCATCCTTGCCATGGCAAAAAATATGGACTCTGTTTCGACTAATATCAGCTCACTAGCACAGAAAAGCAGTGCAATTAGCAGTGTCATTGATGTGATCAGAGGAATATCAGAGCAAACTAATCTACTCGCACTCAATGCAGCCATTGAAGCAGCGCGTGCTGGTGAGCAAGGCCGAGGCTTTGCTGTTGTTGCCGATGAAGTAAGAAGTCTCGCGAAACGTACCAGTGATTCAACCGATGAAATAAATCAAATGATCACTCAACTCCAAAATGAATCACAGCTAGCTGTTGAGAGTGTTGCAGACACAAAAAAAAGTGCCGAAGTTGGCGTTCAATCCGCACAAAAAACTGACCAAGCATTAAACGAAATTGTGCAAAACATTCAGCAAATATCTGATTTAAATACGCAAGTTGCAACAGCCACAGAAGAGCAATCCGTCGTTATTAATGAGATAAATACACATGTGCACAGCATTAGCGACAGCAGTGAGGAGAGTGCAAATAGCGCGGCGAATATAGCAACGTCAAGTGAGTCACTCAGCTTGATGGCAAAGGATTTAGACCGCTTAGTGCGGTCATTTAAACTATAACCGCATGGGGGCCCTGCCCCCTTTTTTACTTCCCCTCAAACAACACATTTTGTAAGTTAAAGAATAATTATTAAAAGAAGTTCAGCACGCTCGATCTAGCTCACAATTTCTACAGCAATAACTACCTAAAATCATTGCATCTCAAAAACAACGTCCAATTCAAAAAACAGTAGGTATGTTTCGCACTGGGAAACAATGCCCATGATTAAAGGCACAGAGCGCTAATTATGTTGATAAATATATATACATTAGTGGACGTTTTTTATAAAAGAACATAGGTTTTACATCAACAAAACAAAAACAACAAACAAAGTAAAAGGCGATATTCATGGAAAGTAAATTAGATCAATTACGAAAAGTAACCACCGTGGTAGCAGATACTGGTGATATTGAAGCAATTAAATTGTATCAGCCACAAGATGCAACGACGAATCCATCGCTTATTTTAAAAGCAGCACAAATTAGCGCTTACGCACCACTCATCGAAAATGCTATCCAATATGCAAAAACACAAAGCGATGACCAATCTCAACAGATTGATGACAGTTGCGATATGTTGGCCGTTAACATTGGTAAAGAGATTTTAAAGATTGTACCGGGGCGTATATCAACAGAAGTCGATGCAAAGCTTTCATACGATACTCAAGCAAGTGTTCGTAAAGCGCGCCAACTGATCAAATTATACAACGATGCAGGCGTTGGTAATGAACGTATCCTGATTAAATTAGCAGCAACATGGCAAGGTATCCGGGCAGCTGAAATTTTAGAAAAAGAGGGAATCAACTGTAACTTAACCTTACTGTTTTCTTTTGCACAAGCACAAGCTTGCGCAGAGGCAGGCGTGTACCTTATTTCACCTTTCGTTGGGCGAATTATGGACTGGTACAAAAAAAGCGAAGGCAAAGATTTCACCCCAGAAAATGATCCGGGCGTAAAATCAGTCACCTCTATCTATAACTACTACAAAACACATGGCTACAAAACCGTTGTAATGGGCGCAAGTTTCCGAAACGCAGGTGAAATATTGCAATTAGCAGGCTGTGATCGCCTCACTATTAGCCCACAGCTTTTACAGGAGCTAAGTGAATCAGAGGGAGAGGTAATCACACAACTCACTGCAGCAAACACGCTAGATGAAAAACCAGCCCCGTTAACGGAAGCACAATTCTTGTGGGCACATAACCAAGATGCGATGGCGGTGGAAAAACTAGCAGAGGGCATTCGTAATTTTGCGATTGACCAAAACACCTTAGAAGAGATGATCAAAGATCGTCTTTAAACACCATTTTATACAACTATTATCAACAACGGAGAGTTAACATGCATATTGTAATGGGACTAGTAGGGATTATTTCCCTTTTATTAATCGCGATTATTTTTTCCAGTAATCGTAAAGCAATCAACTTACGCACTGTAGGGGGCGCTTTTGCCATCCAGACCGCGATCGCAGCCTTTGTAATACTCACCCCTTTCGGTGCGAGCATTCTTGGGTCTATTTCAGGCGGTGTACAAATTGTCATTGATAGTGCCAACGAAGGGATTAACTTTCTATTTGGTGGGTTAGTCTCAGGCAAAATGTTTGAAGTATTTGGCGGTGGCGGATTTGTTTTTGCCTTTAGAGTATTGCCCGTCATTATCTTCTTTGCGGCCTTTATGGGTGTACTTTATTACCTTGGTATTATGCAGTTTATCATCAAGATTTTCGGTGGCGCACTACAGAAAATGCTTGGTACAAGCCGAACTGAATCAATGTCGGCAGCCGCTAATGTTTTTGTCGGCCAAACCGAAGCGCCTTTAGTGGTTAAGCCTTATATTAAAAATATGACCCAATCAGAGCTTTTTGCTGTGATGTGTGGTGGCTTAGCATCCGTTGCAGGTTCAGTATTAGTCGGTTATGCATCATTAGGTGTCAGTCTAGATTACCTTATTGCCGCGTCATTCATGGCAGCACCAGGTGGTCTATTAATGGCCAAGATTTTGCTACCTGAAACAGAGAAAGTAAATAACAATATCATTGCAGATGATTCACCAGAAGCAGAAGCCAAACCTGTAAACGTGATTGATGCAGCCGCATCAGGTGCTTCATCTGGCCTACATCTAGCCCTAAACGTAGGTGGTATGTTAATCGCATTCATCGCACTAATTGCATTAATTAACAGCATGTTAGGTGCTTTTGGTGGCGTATTTGGTCTAGAAGCATTATCACTACAACAAATTTTAGGTTACCTCTTTGCACCAGTAGCATTCCTGATCGGGATTCCATGGTCTGAAGCAACACAAGTAGGTAGCTTATTAGGTCAGAAACTAGTGGTAAATGAATTCGTTGCTTACATCGATTTCATCGGTATGCGTGACTCTTTAAGCGCACATTCTCAGGTTATCGTAACTGTTGCACTGTGTGGCTTTGCAAACTTATCTTCACTGGCTATTTTATTAGGTGGATTAGGTGTACTAGCCCCTTCTCGTCGCGCTGATATTGCACGCTTAGGTGTTAAAGCAGTACTTGCAGGTACGCTATCTAACTTCATGAGTGCAACACTGGTTGGTATTTTCTTCGCACTAAGTGGCGCAGCGATAGTTTCATAATCGATGAACTAACAAATATAACGTTTAATCATCTCGCCACCACTGATGTGGTGGCAACCAAAAAAACAGGTATAACATAATGAATACACTACAAAATGTATCAAAAGAAGCAATTTCACTAATGGACTTAACAACATTAAATGATAACGATACCGATGCGAAAGTAATTCAGTTATGCAAGGACGCAAAAACAGCAGCAGGTGATACGGCAGCGGTTTGTATATACCCACGCTTTATCCCCATTGCACGTAAAACATTAGCACTACAAAACAGCGCAACGATAAAAATTGCTACTGTAACCAACTTTCCACACGGCAATGATGATCTGGATATCGCATTTGCTGAAACCCGTGCAGCTGTTGCTTACGGCGCAGATGAAGTTGATGTGGTTTTCCCATACCAAGCTTTAATTGCAGGTAACAGTGAGATAGGCGCACAAATGATTGCAGGTTGTCGAGCAATCTGTGGTGCAAAAGTAGTATTAAAAGTAATTATCGAATCAGGGGAATTAAAAACCGATGCGTTAATTAAACAAGCCAGTGATATCTGTATTGCAGCGGGTGCAGACTTCATTAAAACATCAACGGGAAAAGTTGCGGTAAATGCAACACTAGCAGCAACCAAAGTCATGCTTGAAGCAATTAAAGACTCTGGTAAACAGGTAGGCTTTAAAGCTGCTGGTGGTGTTAAAGATGCACAAACAGCACTGCAATATCTTCAAATGGCCCGCGATATCATGGGCGATGATTGGGTAAATACCGACCATTTCCGTTTTGGCGCATCAACCCTTTTAGTGAGTTTACTGAACGAGCTAAACCTCAGCGATGCTGTTGTTGAACAAGGAGCATACTAATGAAGCGCACTATTATTTTATTACTTGATTCATTTGGCATTGGCGGTGCTGCAGATGCACATACTTTTATTGGTACAAATGCCGATGGTAGTACGTTTAATGATACAGGCTCTAATACCTTAGGCCATATCGCCAAAGCTTGTGCAGAGGGCAAAGCTGAAGAAGGCCGAAGTGGGCCACTTAATATCCCTAACCTTAATAAACTTGGCTTTGGTCAAGCCTGCTTTGAAAGCTCAGGTGTTTTCCCAGCGGGTTGTGATCAAACAGTGACACCAATTGGTGCCTATGGTTATGCGAAAGAGCTTTCTACCGGTAAAGATACCTCTAGTGGCCACTGGGAAATTGCCGGCGTGCCAGTATTATTCGATTGGGGATACTTCTCAGATAAACAAAATAGTTTCCCACAATCACTACTTGATGAGTTAGTAAAACGTGCTGATCTCCCTGGCTATTTAGGTAACTGCCATTCATCGGGTACGGTTATTTTAGAAGAGCTAGGTGAAGAGCACATCAAAACTGGTAAGCCCATTTTTTACACTTCTGCTGACAGTGTTTTCCAAATTGCCTGCCACGAAGAAAGCTTTGGTTTAGAGCGCTTATATAAGCTTTGTGAATTAGCACGTGAATTAGTGGATGAATATAATATTGGTCGCGTTATTGCTCGCCCTTTCATCGGCACAGAGTCAGCTAATTTTGCTCGCTCGGTAAATCGCCACGATTATTCGGTGACACCGCCTTCTGCAACCTTACTGGATAATATGAAAGCCAGCGGTGGTCATGTTGTTAGTATTGGTAAAATTGCCGATATTTTTGCTGACCAAGGAATCACTAAAGCGACGAAAGCATTTGGAGTAGATGGATTATTTGATGCTAGCTTAAGCGAACTTAAGCAAGCGCAAGATCAAACCATCATCTTTACTAACTTTGTTAACTTTGATGCCGATTTTGGGCATCGTCGTAATATATCCGGTTATGCATCTGCCTTAGAATATTTCGACTCACGCCTACCTGAAATGTTCGAGTTAATGGGCGAAGATGATCTTTTAGTGTTAACTGCAGATCATGGTTGTGATCCCACTTGGCCAGGAAGCGATCATACACGTGAGCATATTCCCGCTATATTTTATGGTGCGAAGGTCAAAGCGGGCTCGCTTGGTTTACGCGATACCTTTGCTGATATTGGTCAATCTATCGCCGATTATCACGCATTACCTGCTTTAGATTACGGCACCAGCATATTTAAATAATTTTTTTAAACAGTCAATCGCGTGAGGGGGAAATACCTCGCGCTAAATTAACGCACGCTAAAAACCCTATTTAGCTTACTTTTTAGACAAATTTTGGAGAGATATCATGACAACACCTCATATTAATGCTGCCGATGGTGCATTTGCAGAAACCGTTTTAATGCCGGGTGATCCACTTCGCGCGAAGTACATTGCAGAAACATTTTTAGAAGATGTGGTGCAAGTCACCGATGTAAGAAACATGTTCGGTTTTACAGGTACCTATCAAGGTAAACGTATCTCAGTAATGGGCCATGGTATGGGCATTCCTTCTTGCTCTATCTATGCACATGAGCTGATCACCGAATACGGTGTGAAAAATATTATTCGTGTCGGTAGCTGTGGCGCAGTAAGTCTAGATGTAAAAGTACTTGATGTACTGATTGGTATGGGCGCATCGACCGACTCAAAATGTAATCGTATCCGTTTTGGTGGTCACGACTACTCTGCCATTGCAGATTATGGGCTACTTGAAAAAACAGTTAACGCAGCACGCGCACGTAAGATTGATGTAAAAGTCGGTAACATTTTTTCTGCTGATACTTTTTATACCTCAGAGCCTGAAATTTTTGATGTTCTAGAAAAATACGACATTCTAGGTGTGGAAATGGAAGCCGCTGGTATTTATGCAGTGGCCGTTGAGAATGGCGCGAAAGCGATGTGTATTTTAACTGTTTCAGATCATATCAGAACGGGTGAAAAAACCACTTCAGATGAGCGTCAAACAAGCTTTAACGAAATGATTTTAATTGCACTTGATGCCGCAGTGACATTTTAACTGGTAGGTATTAAAAAATTAAAAGCAACAAGATGTATACGGCAATGTTGCTCAAGTACACATTCTAAAAAACGATGGAAAACAAGGAAGAAACAATGAAAAAAACAATAATTGCAGCAAGTTTATTCGCTCTTGGTTCAGCACCTGCTTTGGCTGCTGATTACTCAGATGGTGATAGAAGTAAAAACGATTACAAATGGATGCAAGCAAACTTAATGTATGCGGTAGATGAATTACCGGGCGAATCTTCGCACGATTACCTAGAGCTTGAGTTTGGTGGCCGTGCTGGAGTATTAGATTACTACGGTTATGTTGACGTATTTAACTTAACCAACAGTGATAGCTCAGATAAAGCTGGAGAAGCAAAAATGTTTGCCAAACTAGCTCCTCGTATTTCGTTAGATGGTTTGTTTAGCACAGACCTTTCTGTAGGGCCTATACAAGAATGGTACGTTGCCTCAGTTTACAATGTAAACGGAGATAGTAGCGTGAATAACTTCTCGATTGGCCTAGGATCAGATGTGATGGTGCCATGGTTAGGTAAAATTGGCTTAAACCTATACAGCTACTACGATGTTAATGCAAAAGAGTGGAACGGTTACCAAATTTCAACTAACTGGTTCAAACCTGTTTATTTCTTTGGAAACGGCTCATTTATCGCATACCAAGGTTACCTTGATTACCAGTTTGGTTACGACGACTCATTTGACGCATTACATTCATCAAGTGGTGGTGCAATGTTTAACGGTATCTACTGGCATTCAGATAACTTCGCACTGGGTTACGGCCTAAAAGCTTACAACGATGTGTATGCACTTAAAGATGGCGGTTTAGCAGGCAAAACAAGTGGTTTCAGCCATTACATCGCTGCAACTTACAAATTCTAATCCCTAAAGACCCTTTTTGCCCTGCAAAAAGGGTCATATTTTACCGGTCGTCAATGGCCGGTAAAATTAAAAAGAGGAGTTAACGCAATGACATTCTTAGCACAGGAAATAATTGCCAAAAAGCGTGATGGATTTGCTTTATCAGCGCAGGAAATCAACTTTTTCATCCAAGGTATAACCAACAACACCATCACCGAAAGCCAAATTGCAGCCTTTGCAATGGCCACCTACTTTCAAGATATGAACATGGATGAACGCATTTTACTTGTCTGCGCCATGCGCGATTCAGGGCAAGTCCTTGATTGGTCATCATTGCAACTCAACGGCCCAATTGTTGATAAGCACTCAACGGGTGGTGTCGGTGATGTTATCTCTTTAATGCTCGGTCCAATGGTCGCTGCCTGCGGGGGCTATGTACCGATGATTTCTGGTCGAGGTCTTGGACATACTGGTGGCACACTCGATAAACTAGATGCTATCCCCGGTTATCAAACCAGTGTAGATACCAATAAATTTAGACAAACGATTAGCCAAGTTGGCGTTGCTATTATTGCACAAAGTGGCGATTTAGCCCCTGCTGATAAGCGTTTTTATGCAACTCGCGATACGACAGCCACTGTAGAATCTATCCCATTGATCACCGCTTCTATCCTATCAAAAAAGTTAGCAGCAGGATTAGACGCTTTAGTCATGGATGTTAAAACTGGAAGTGGCGCCTTTATGCCAACCTATGAAAGCGCAACCGATCTTGCAACTAGCATCGCCAGTGTTGCCAATGGTGCAGGTTGTAGAACCACCGCCCTACTCACCAACATGAACCAACTTTTAGCCAGCAGTGCCGGTAATGCCACTGAAGTGCAAGAGGCCGTTAACTTTTTAACGGGTAAACAGGTTAATCCTCGTTTACATCAAATCACCATGGCGTTGTGCAGTGAAATGTTATTACTAGGTGGGTTAGCCAAGAGTGAAACAGAAGCAACAACTAAACTTCAAGCCGTACTTGATAATGGAAAAGCAGCGGAAACCTTTTCGAAGATGATAGCGCTCTTAGGTGGGCCTCACGACTTTGTCGAAAAAAGTGAAATTTATCTACCCCGTGCGAAGATTATCCGCCCTGTTTATGCCACTGAGCAAGGTTATGTCAACGCGATGGATACGCGTGCAATAGGAATGGGAGTCGTCAAAATGGGAGGTGGGCGAATGAAGTCAACTGACAGCATCGATTATGCAGTTGGCTTTAGTGATTTCATCAGCCTTGGCGCACAGGTCGATGAACACAAGCCATTAGCGATGATCCATGCAAACAATGAAGCACAATGGCAAGCTTCGGCAAACATTATTCAGCAAGCGGTAAGTTACAGCGCAGTGAAACCATTAGCTGAAACACAAATTTATCAACACATACGCGCATCATAAAAAATAGGACGAAAAAATGGAATTAAATTGGATTGAGTGGTACGGATATCTTGCATCGTTAGTGGTCTTTATTTCACTCACCATGAGCTCGATTATCAAACTAAGAATTTTTAACTTTCTTGGATGTCTCATTTTTGCACACTACGGCATGCTCACTGGATTATGGCCAGTAGCCGTCGCCAATGGCAGTATTGCACTGATTAACGTCTATTATTTATATCAAATCTATAAAACTAAAGAGCAGTTTAAATTGCTAGATGCAGAGATTGATTCAGCTTATTACCAGCACTTTATCGCGATTAATCAAACAGAGATAAATAAACAAGTCAGTATCAAAGCATTAAGCGAGGTAAACACCTCTTTTTACATGCTGCGTGATGACAACATCGCCGGTATTTTAGCGGGCTTTAAAGAGGAAGATGGGACGTTTACTATTTTTGTGGATTTTGTACCAACCAAGTATCGTGATTACAAACTGGGAGATTACTATTTTAATCAGCATCCAGCATTTTTAAAAGAGAAAGGTATTACCCGATTAAAAACCTACGCGACCGATAAAGATCACTGCTTCTATTTACAGAAAATGGGCTTTACCTGTGAAAATCGCGACGACAAACAACTTTATCAAAAAAGACTATAAGAGGCTTCAGATGAACTACTTTCAGCAATTAAACACATTACTCGATGCATCATGCGCCCCCTACTCAGGCTTTAATGTTGCTTCAATCGTAGTATTAAAAGATGGACGAACCTTTAAGGGAGTTAATGTAGAGTCTGCAGCCTACTCACCAACAAACTGCGCAGAGAGAAACGCAATCCAAACAGCCGTCACTGAGGGCGCTAAAATAGGCGATCTGCAGGAGGTGCATATTTTGGCGCGTAATGCAGCAAAACAGTTGGTTCAAGCTTACCCTTGCGGACCATGTCGACAGGTTATTGCAGAACAATCACTAAACGATACGCGTATTTATTGTTACGCATCAGAAAGCGATGTTAAAGAGCATACAATTGCAGAACTCCTGCCATTTGGCTTTTTGGGCGCTGAGCTTTAAAATCATAGGTGACTGTATTTAAACAATTTAAATACAGTCTTTTCTTTTCTGTTAGGTCTAAAACACCACATTTTGTAAGCGTAATTAATATCTTAACTTTATTCGCCCTAGCCTCGATCAAGATCTCATTTTCAAGCCTGAACAATAAATAAACTACTTGCATCATTTATTTCAGGAGCGAACAATGACCACGCGACAACAACAAGCAAATGCAATCCGCGCTTTAAGCATGGATGCAATACAACAATCAAATTCAGGCCACCCAGGAGCCCCGATGGGCATGGCTGATATTGCCCAAGTGCTATGGTCTGACTTTTTACAACACAACCCAAATAACCCAGATTGGGCTAATCGTGATCGCTTTATTTTATCCAATGGCCACGGCTCAATGCTTATCTATTCACTCCTACACCTAAGTGGCTACTCGCTATCAATTGAAGATATTAAAGCCTTTCGTCAATTACACTCGCGCACTCCGGGTCACCCAGAATATGGCTACACTGCAGGTGTCGAAACAACAACAGGTCCACTCGGACAAGGTATTGCTAATGCAGTAGGTATGGCGATTGCCGAAAACAGTTTAGCCGCACAATTTAATAAACCAGATCATCAAATAGTGGATCATTACACCTATGCTTTTTTAGGAGATGGATGCTTAATGGAGGGGATCTCTCACGAAGCATGTTCGCTAGCAGGTACACTGGGATTAGGTAAATTAATCGCTTTTTGGGACGATAACGGCATCTCAATTGATGGTGAAGTGGAGGGGTGGTTTAGCGACGACACACCAGCTCGATTCCGTTCATATGGCTGGCAAGTTATTGAAGTCGATGGCCATGATGCAGAGCAGATTAAAGCCGCCATTATTAGCGCTAAAGCTGAAACAGAAAAGCCGAGCATGATCTGCTGTAAAACAGTGATTGGTTTTGGCTCTCCAAATAAGCAAGGTACACATGACTGCCACGGTGCACCATTAGGCGCTGATGAGGTCATTGCTACTCGTGAAGCCTTAGGTTGGAATTACCAAGCTTTTGAAATCCCAGAGGATATTTATGCAGCTTGGGATGCGACGCAAAAAGGGCAAAGGTTAGAGCAAAGCTGGAATGAAAAATTCGCTGCTTATGAGCAAGCTTATCCGGAACTAGCTACGCAATACACACGCCGTATTAATGAACAACTTCCGAAAGAGTGGGAAGAGAAATCAACCAATTATATCGAAGCATTACAAGCAAACTCAGCAAATATCGCCACCCGTAAAGCATCACAAAACTGTATCGAAGAGTTCGCTAAAATCTTACCAGAGCTGTTAGGTGGCTCTGCAGATTTAGCACCATCGAACCTAACCATGTGGTCAGGTACAAAAGCCATCACAGCCGATGATGCATCAGGTAACTACTTACACTATGGCGTCCGCGAATTTGCCATGGCTGCCATCATTAACGGTATTTCGCTACATAGAGGCTTTGTACCCTTCGGTGCAACATTTTTAATGTTTATGGAATATGCACGTAACGCATTACGTATGTCGGCACTCATGAAGATTCGAGCAATTCAAGTATTCACCCATGACTCTATCGGTCTTGGTGAAGATGGTCCTACTCACCAACCCGTTGAGCAAATTGCAAGTTTACGATTAACGCCTAACATGAATAGCTGGAGACCCTGTGACAGCGTGGAATCAGCCGTTGCATGGAAAAGCGCAATTGAGCGTGAAGATGGCCCCACCTCATTAATTTTTAGTCGCCAAAATCTGCAACCTCAACCACGAGATGCAGCTACCTTAGCGAATGTAGCTAAAGGGGGATATATATTATTAGATTCATCAATCGCGCCAGAAATTATCTTAATTGCAACGGGCTCTGAAGTGCAATTAGCAGTGCAAGCACATCAACAATTAACAGCCAAAGGCAAAGCAGTAAGGGTTGTTTCAATGCCATGTACTGATGAATTTGATAAGCAAAGCACTGAATATAAAGATGCAGTATTACCACCAACAGTTACCAAACGAATCGCAATTGAAGCAGGCATTGCAGACTACTGGTACAAATATGTTGGCTTAAACGGCAAAGTGATTGGTATGACTACCTTTGGCGAATCAGCTCCAGCAGAGCAACTCTTTGAAATATTTGGTTTTACTGTCGAAAATATTGTTAATAACGCAAATAGTTTATAAATAGTAACTTAATCAGCACCGATACTTGCGGTGCTTTTATATACAAAAAATTGTAAATGCGCAGACTTTAATACAGCAGTTTGGACATTTACAAAAATGAAAAAGGATATTGATATGTCAGATGTATTTCACTTAGGTTTAACAAAAGCAATGTTAGATGGTGCAACCGTTGCAATCGTACCGGGCGACCCTGAGCGAGTAAAACGAATTGCAGAGCTAATGGACAATGCAACCTTCCTTGCCAGTCATCGTGAATATACCAGCTACCTTGCATACATTGATGGTAAAGCAGTAGTGGTTTGTTCTACCGGCATTGGCGGTCCATCTACCTCAATTGCAGTAGAAGAGTTAGCACAATTAGGTGTACGCAGCTTCTTGCGCATCGGGACAACAGGCGCAATACAATCGCATATTAACCCCGGTGATGTCATTGTTACACAAGCAGCTGTTCGCCTTGATGGAGCGAGTTTACATTTTGCACCAATGGAATTTCCGGCAGTCGCAAACTTTGAAGCGACAACCGCAATGGTAGCGGCTTGTCGCGATGCTGGTATTGAGCCACATGTTGGTATAACGGCTTCTTCTGATACTTTTTATCCTGGCCAAGAACGATACGACACGGTATCTGGCCGAGTAACACGTCGCTTTAAAGGTTCGATGCAAGAGTGGCAAGATCTCGGTGTACTAAACTACGAAATGGAGTCCTCAACTCTGTTTACTATGTGTGCATCACAAGGTTGGAAAGCAGCTTGTGTGGCAGGGGTGATTGTAAACCGCACCCAGCAGGAGATTCCGGATGAAGCAACTATGAAGAAAACCGAAGTGAATGCCATTGCCATTGTTGTGGCAGCCGCGAAAAAGATGCTTTAGATAAGCAACTTAAAAATAGCCCTAATCAGTTAATAGCCAGTTATTGTGAAAATAAATTTCTAAACTGTTTAGGGCTCATCTGCTTTTTCACTTTAAAGTGGCGGTTAAAGTTAGAGATATTATTAAAACCGACCATATCAGCGATCACTGCAATGCTGGTATCACTATTCACCAACAACTCGCAGGCTTTTCCTAAGCGATACTCTGCTAAGTGTTGCGAAAATGAACTTAAAAAATGGCGTTCAAAAAGGCGTGATACGGTACTTTTACTGACATGAATATGGTTACATAAATCAACTAATTTAATATCATTGCGATAGTTTTTTTCAATATATAACGAAATTTTTTCTACCAGTTTTAACTCTTTATCTCCCTGCTCTTGTAAACCTTGCTGGTGATAGCTGTTTAAGCGTTTGCTCTGTGGCGACTCACTCAACAGTACCAGTATCTCAATAATATTTGCGACCGCTAAGGCAGGGCTAAGCCGCTGATGATTAACTAATAATGAGAAGACCCGTTCGGATAACTCGCTACTAAATTGAATGCCCTGCAATGCTCCATCTAGCATCGCCTTTAATGGTTGCATCTCAGGAAAAGTATTTATTAAGCTATTCACCCAGCTCTGACTAAACCAAATAATATAGGTTTCGTTATCTGCATTTTCAGGGCAGTTTTCAAAAGTCACGGTGTGTGGCAGTTTAGGGCCATAAAGAGAAAGGTCGTTATGTTCAATCGGGCCAATATAATCCCCAACAAATTTTTGGCCACTAAAATTCCGATGTAAAGCCAGCTCATACTCAAAATGATAGTGCCAATCAAACTGAGAATCACAGCCATGATAATATTGAATTCGCCAACCAAAGTCAGGCTTATGACTGATTTTCTCAATGCTTGGTTTCATGAAAACTTCTTTTAATGGCTTAACAATGAAACAATAGTATCAGAAAATGGTGTTTATTTATCACTTGTCTGGCAATTAAGGCGTAACTTAGCAAGCAACAAAAACGCTGAGGAAACATCATGTCATTTAAGGTCTTATTACGCCGACACCCATTAATCTATTTATGTGCCTGTTTATTTAATGGCTTTAGCTCGGCCTTTATCTCGCCACTGCTTAGCTTATACCTTATCGACGAGTTAAAAGTATCGCCGATTAGTATGGGTATCCTTATTGCAGTGATGATAATAAGTGGCGTTGCCGTTTCGCAATACTTTGCAAAAAAATCAGACCAAGGCGCAAGCCGAAAAGGCATTATTTTAATGGGCCAACTTGGCTTTGTGGTGTCGACGGTTATTTTGGCGCTGACCCGTAATTATTATATTGCACTGGCTTCGGTTATCTTCTTTATGTCCTTTAGTGCCTGCTCATTACCGCAAATATTTGCCATGGGACGTAACTATGCCGATAAGTATTTAGGTGAAAAAGCGGTATTTTTTGTCACCATGATGCGTGCTTCGATTGCTGTTGCTTGGGTTGTTGCGCCACCCTTAGCATTTTTAGTCAATGATCTGTTTGGATTTACACAAACCTTCCTGATTGCAGCGAGTTGTGGGGCGATGGTATTTATCATTGTTTTTGCAGGGCTACCCAACCTGCACCTTGAAGTTTCTAAACGCCCAGAGAAATTAGTGCGATGGCAACAGATTCCGGGTGTCCTATTCTTTTTACTGTGTATCTTTTTTGCCTTCAGCGCGAATAGTATGTACATCACCTCGATTAGCCTTTATGTCACCCAAGAGCTACAGTTCGCCTCTAAGTGGGCGGGATATTTTATGGGGATAGCGGCCTTTATTGAGATACCTATCATGCTCAGTGCCGGATATTTATCGCGCCGATTTGGCTCACAGCAGCTTATTTTTGTGGCTTGTATTAGTGGCCTTATTTTCCATGGTGGCTTATTAATCGCCACTGCGCCGTGGCAGTTTATGGTTTTGCAGCTGTTTAATGGCTTGTTTATTGGCATTAATGCCTGTTTAGGTATGGTCGTAGTGCAAGACCTGATGAAAAAACAGATGGGCCTCGCATCCACGCTATTTAGCAATAGCCAAATGTTAAGCATATTACTGAGCAGTTTAATGGTTGGTTTGATTGCACAATACTTTAGTTATTACGCTATTTTTATTGTTTCATCTGCATTTTGTGCCATGGCTATCCTATTTTTAGTCTTAGCTGAAAAACAGATAACTTCAGCCGATAACAGTGAAGCTTATCCCTAATAGGCACTTGAGTATTGCTTTAAGAAAAAATAGCTATTATCGGCCTTCTGAAAAACGCTACAATGTCTTTTTTCGTTTTGATGAAAGCCGATGACTAAAGCAATAATTTGCCGTGTCGCATTAGCGATTCCACTACATAAAGCATTTGATTACTTATTACCTGACTACCTAGCAGAAAAACTCAGTATGCCAGAAGCGCAGTTAGTCGGCTGCCGAGTACGTGTGCCCTTTGGTGGGAAACGACAAATGGTAGGCGTGATTTGTGAGGTAAATCCAACGCTTGATTACGATATCGAGAAACTAAAAAAAGTCACCCAACTGATTGATCAACAACCACTATTAAGCGACAAGCTTTGGTCATTACTGCGTTGGGCTGCGTTTTATTATCAACACCCCTTTGGCGATGTTTACCAACAAGCGATTCCTACCGCCCTTCGCCAGGGCAAAGAGGCGACCTTTAAAGGCAGTGAACATTGGCAACGTACAGCGAGTGATATCGACCTTGATGAGCTAAAGCGCGCTAAAAAACAACATCAAGCATTGACGTTATTGGGCGACCAATGTTTATCCACCAGCGATTTAAAAGTTCAAGGTATTACGCGTGTTACGCTGAAGGCATTGCACGATAAAGGCATTATAGAGACGTTGGATAAACAGCCGAAGGTGAACTTAAGCTGGGCAGATAATTTTACAGAGAGCAACGAAAAACCTAATTTAACTTCTGAGCAAGCGCTAGCCATCACATCCGTGAATCAACAAAACGATACTTTTAACTGTTTCTTGTTAGAGGGGATAACAGGGAGTGGTAAAACCGAGGTTTATCTTAATATTATTAAACCCATTTTACAGCAGGGTAAGCAAGTATTAGTGATTGTCCCTGAAATTGGCCTCACCCCACAAACGATACAGCGCTTTCAAGATCGCTTTAATGTGCCTGTTTTTCTTAAACATTCAGCGCTTAACTCACGTGAACAATTGGACAGTTGGTGTCATGCCAAAATGGGTAGCGCCGCTATTATCATTGGTACGCGCAGTGCTATTTTTAGTGACTTTAAAGATCTCGGGTTAATTATTTTAGATGAAGAGCATGATGCCTCTTTTAAACAGCAGGATGGGTTTCGTTACCATGCGCGTGACTTTGCGATAAAACGCGCTCATGTTGAACAGGTCCCCATTTTATTAGGCTCCGCAACGCCCGCTTTTGAAACCCTGCACAATGCCTTACAAGGGAAATATCAGCACCTGCATCTGACGCAGCGTCCTGGTAATGCCAAGCCACCAAGCAGTAGTTTAATTAATCTAGCCGGTTTACCGCTTCAATCAGGGCTATCGCCACAATTAATTGAATTAATGACTAAACATCTTGAGAAAAACAATCAGGTAATTCTGTTTCTTAATCGTCGTGGGTATGCCCCTGTTTTAATGTGTCATGAGTGTGGTTGGCTAGTAAAATGTGGTCGCTGTGATGCGTTTTATACCTACCATAAATCCGCAAACTACCTGCACTGCCACCACTGTGCATCAACACACCCTATTCCACATCAATGCCATGATTGTGGTTCAACACAACTGATGTCAACCGGGGTGGGTACAGAGCAGTTAGAGGAAACATTAAAACAACTTTTTCCGCAATATCCAACAGTACGCATTGATCGCGATAATACCCGCAAGAAAGAGAGTTTTAATCAATATTTAACCGATATTAACAACGGTAAATACAAAATATTGTTAGGCACGCAAATGCTCGCTAAAGGACATCATTTCCCCGATGTCACACTGGTGGCATTAATTGATGTCGACGGTGCGCTATTTTGTAATGACTATCGCGCAAGTGAACGTTTAGCACAACTTTACACACAGGTATCGGGTCGTGCTGGTCGTGCTGAAAAACGTGGGCAAGTGTTATTACAAACCCATCACCCTGAGCATAGTTTACTGCAAGAGTTAGTAAATAGTGGTTATAGCGAATTTTCACGTCATGCATTAACCGAACGTCAACTTGCGCAACTGCCACCTTACTCTTTCCAAGCGTTATTACGCGCGGAATCTGAAAACGCTACTTTAGCGGAAAGTTTTTTAGGTTTGTGTAAGCAGATTATTGAACAGATTAGCTCACTTAATAAAATAGAGACACGTCTATTTGTATTAGGTCCGATACCTGCTTCAATGGAGCGACGCGCCGGAAAATATCGCTTTCAACTATTATTACAAGCAGATAACCGCGCTTTAATCAGTAATACGTTACAGCAAGCATTACCTGCATTAGATAAATTGCCCGAAGGGCGAAAGGTAAGATGGTCAATCGATGTTGATCCGATTGATTTTGTTTGATAGTGTGTCCAGATCTTTCATTATCTGAATACCTCATTCGTCTGCACTCATCCTGTCGGTAGTTAAACTTACTTTGCAGTGGTTTCGCCTTATCGGCGACATTACTTTCTCTCAACAGCAAGAGAAAGTAAGCAAAGAGTGCCGTTCCGAAACGTTTTTGTCTTGCTAAATAAATTCCTTTATACGCACCAGATCGGACCGCACATCCATGTGCGGAACCGAATTTAGTCGAGGCATCCATGCCTCAACTTGCTAAAGAAATTGATTTATCAAGAAAAACGTAAACGGAAACTTTGTTTATCCGTATTGAGCTTTTATACCGGAAATGATTCTAGGTTTTACTATTTGAAAGTGCGTTATGTGCAATCAGGACGTGCAAATCAGAAAATGTAGGGGTGGCCTTTCTTTTGTTTCTTTTCTTTCGGCCATTCAAAGAGCATGCTTATTTATCCTTCGAAACATGTTTCGAGTCTAAAACGCTTACTCGCCAAGGGCGAAATACTTACTGTTCGTCTGCGGTCATCCAGTCGATATTTAAACTTAAAATACAGAGGTTTCACCTTATCGGCGACCTTATACCAACTCCACTAAATAACTGATCAATCTTACTGGTTAAAAGAAGCTATTTCAGCGTTAAAAATTTCGCAAAGGAAACAACCATTTGCATCAATTTTCGCCTTGAACTAACTCCTTTTTCCTGCGTAATATTTGATCACTATATTAGCGGAATTGGTATTACTTTCTCTCACCAGCAAGAAAAAGTAATAGCAAATGAAGAAGCGAAACATAACCCACTTTTTTAATTCTGTTTAAGTACCCCATTAACTTTTGTTGCTTATCTATTCACTACATGGGCAGCTTACAGGCGCAAGATACTTGAGCTTATTTTGGCTAAACTGCTCAAATACAAACGACAGTTTTTCATTAATATAATTAACAAAGTCTATTTTATTATTAGCCAAACTAATTTGCTCACATTCAAATAACCAACCACCACAGCCATAGCCAACTAGTGGAAGCTCTTCAGGAGGAATAGAAGGATCTTCAGAAATCTCGATTATTAATGAATTATTTTTCGACTGTAAATACCACGAATATCCATGTACTCTTCCACGGGCTTTCGACTGTGTGTCAAACAGTAAATTCCCATACCAATTTTCACCTGATAACTGAATCATACAATAAACCTCTAAAACAACTAACACCTGTTAAACTACGAAAATGGCTGGTTATAATCACCAAGCGATAGCAACTGTTAATTTTCTCTTAAATAACTTGTATGGATAATTACCCCACCCAATAGTTACCTTTTAAACCCGTTTAGGTAAAGTGAGGCCCAAGCTTTGGCTGCAACCAAAGCCTTCTTATACAACAGTTCGGTAAATTGCAGGCTCCTCATTTGAGAGACCGTTAACAAGTGAGAACGTTGTATAGGACTCCAAGCATTAAACTCGAATAGTCAACTGGGCCTCGAGCCCGAATAGCAAGGCGGAGTCAGCTTATTATGAATTGCACAAACAATCAAAAAGAAATCACCATCGGTGTCGACACGAAGCACAGCGGAG